>NZ_CP175767.1:0-2539 GCF_046097495.1 Corynebacterium axilliensis | reverse complement strand
CAGTCTGAGCATCATCATTAATATCCGTGTGCTCAGCAATCTTATTCTCGTCGCCAGACTCGGAATCCTTACCAGACGCCATCAACCTCGAGTAGAGGTCAAGTACTCATAGGCAACAGCCTTATCGACAGAACCAGCCTCAACATCATCATTGACAACGATGTCAACACCGCGACCGCCATTGACATCCTTCAAGTCACCCTCAGAAGACTTCGGAGTGAACTTCACCGGCTCCGCGGACTTACCAATAACAGACCCATCAGCCTTGTTACGCAGCTCAGCATTCAGGATGTATTCCTTACCCGGAACAAGACCCTTGAAGTGAACATGGTCAGTAATAACCTTGCCACCCTCAATAGCCTCATGCTCATCAAGCTTCTCAACCGTCGTCTTAACCTCAGGCGTCAGCTTCTCATGAGACTCAACAGTCTGAGCATCATCATTAATATCCGTGTGCTCAGCAATCTTATTCTCGTCGCCAGACTCGGAATCCTTACCAGACGCATCAACCTCAGTAGAGGTCAAGTACTCATAGGCAACAGCCTTATCGACAGAACCAGCCTCAACATCATCATTGACAACGATGTCAACACCGCGACCGCCATTGACATCCTTCAAGTCACCCTCAGAAGACTTCGGAGTGAACTTCACCGGCTCCGCGGACTTACCAATAACAGACCCATCAGCCTTGTTACGCAGCTCAGCATTCAGGATGTATTCCTTACCCGGAACAAGACCCTTGAAGTGAACATGGTCAGTAATAACCTTGCCACCCTCAATAGCCTCATGCTCATCAAGCTTCTCAACCGTCGTCTTAACCTCAGGCGTCAGCTTCTCATGAGACTCAACAGTCTGAGCATCATCATTAATATCCGTGTGCTCAGCAATCTTATTCTCGTCGCCAGACTCGGAATCCTTACCAGACGCATCAACCTCAGTAGAGGTCAAGTACTCATAGGCAACAGCCTTATCGACAGAACCAGCCTCAACATCATCATTGACAACGATGTCAACACCGCGACCGCCATTGACATCCTTCAAGTCACCCTCAGAAGACTTCGGAGTGAACTTCACCGGCTCCGCGGACTTACCAATAACAGACCCATCAGCCTTGTTACGCAGCTCAGCATTCAGGATGTATTCCTTACCCGGAACAAGACCCTTGAAGTGAACATGGTCAGTAATAACCTTGCCACCCTCAATAGCCTCATGCTCATCAAGCTTCTCAACCGTCGTCTTAACCTCAGGCGTCAGCTTCTCATGAGACTCAACAGTCTGAGCATCATCATTAATATCCGTGTGCTCAGCAATCTTATTCTCGTCGCCAGACTCGGAATCCTTACCAGACGCATCAACCTCAGTAGAGGTCAAGTACTCATAGGCAACAGCCTTATCGACAGAACCAGCCTCAACATCATCATTGACAACGATGTCAACACCGCGACCGCCATTGACATCCTTCAAGTCACCCTCAGAAGACTTCGGAGTGAACTTCACCGGCTCCGCGGACTTACCAATAACAGACCCATCAGCCTTGTTACGCAGCTCAGCATTCAGGATGTATTCCTTACCCGGAACAAGACCCTTGAAGTGAACATGGTCAGTAATAACCTTGCCACCCTCAATAGCCTCATGCTCATCAAGCTTCTCAACCGTCGTCTTAACCTCAGGCGTCAGCTTCTCATGAGACTCAACAGTCTGAGCATCATCATTAATATCCGTGTGCTCAGCAATCTTATTCTCGTCGCCAGACTCGGAATCCTTACCAGACGCATCAACCTCAGTAGAGGTCAAGTACTCATAGGCAACAGCCTTATCGACAGAACCAGCCTCAACATCATCATTGACAACGATGTCAACACCGCGACCGCCATTGACATCCTTCAAGTCACCCTCAGAAGACTTCGGAGTGAACTTCACCGGCTCCGCGGACTTACCAATAACAGACCCATCAGCCTTGTTACGCAGCTCAGCATTCAGGATGTATTCCTTACCCGGAACAAGACCCTTGAAGTGAACATGGTCAGTAATAACCTTGCCACCCTCAATAGCCTCATGCTCATCAAGCTTCTCAACCGTCGTCTTAACCTCAGGCGTCAGCTTCTCATGAGACTCAACAGTCTGAGCATCATCATTAATATCCGTGTGCTCAGCAATCTTATTCTCGTCGCCAGACTCGGAATCCTTACCAGACGCATCAACCTCAGTAGAGGTCAAGTACTCATAGGCAACAGCCTTATCGACAGAACCAGCCTCAACATCATCATTGACAACGATGTCAACACCGCGACCGCCATTGACATCCTTCAAGTCACCCTCAGAAGACTTCGGAGTGAACTTCACCGGCTCCGCGGACTTACCAATAACAGACCCATCAGCCTTGTTACGCAGCTCAGCATTCAGGATGTATTCCTTACCCGGAACAAGACCCTTGAAGTGAACATGGTCAGTAATAACCTTGCCACCCTCAATAGCCTCATGCTCATCAAGCTTCTCAACCGTCGTCTTAACCTCAGGCGTCAGCTTCTCATGAGACTCA
>NZ_CP175766.1:0-17600 GCF_046097495.1 Corynebacterium axilliensis | reverse complement strand
CACCGGCACCGTAATTCATTCTTGTGCGATGAACTAATGAGGTTACCCTCGAGTAGTGGACACCCTATTTGTGCGGATCTTGTGTCCGTAGGAGAGGATGTTCATTGTGAGTCAACAGCGCAAGAAGTACACGCCGGAGTATCGGCGTGAAGCCGCGAACCTGGTAATCGAGTCTGGGCGCCCGATTGCTCATGTGGCTAAGGAGATTGGCGTATCAGCCACAATTTTGGGCAGGTGGGTCAAACTCGAGCGTGAGCGCCGTGGAGCATCAGATGGGATGAGCGAGGCTGATCTTCGTGCTGAGAATGCTCGTCTGCGCCGGGAGCTGGCGGAAGCCAAGATGGATAATGAGTTTTTGTCAAAAGCGACAGCCTTCTTCGCTGCGAAGCAACGCGAGCAGAAAAGTTCGAATTGATGCAGCAGGAGAAGGCGAACTACAGCATCAAACGCATGGCACGGCTTTTAAAAGTGTCTCGGTCTGGATACTACAAATGGACCCATACGCAGCAGAAGCGACTATCCGGCGACGATGATCGCGCAGCTTTTTACGATGATGTTGACCGCAAGATTCATCAGATTTGGTCGGACTCCGATGAGGTTTATGGTGCTCCGCGGATTACCGCAGAACTTACCGAGCGCTACCACATTGCGCTTAACCGTAAGACTGTGGCTAAACGGATGCGCATGATGGGCATTGAAGGGATTTCACCGCGGGCCTTTGTTCCAGTGACAACGATCCAAGCCAAGCGTAAGTCCACGCTTCCTGACCTGGTCAAGCGCATGTTTGATACTGGTGAGCTCAACCGAGTATGGATGTCAGATATTACCTACCTGCGCACTGCTGAAGGCTGGTTGTACTTGTGCGCGGTACGCGATGGCCATTCCCGCAGGGTACTGGGCTGGGCTATGGATAGCGTTCAAGATACATACCTGGTCGAACGGGCCCTGCGAATGGCGCATACGCTGCGCGGTGACGTGCCTGACGGGCTAGTGTTTCACGCTGACCGCGGAACGCAATTTACCAGCGAGAAGCTCTGGGAAGTTTGCCGCAACCTGGGCATTGCTCAGTCCGTAGGGCGTACCGGTGTGTGCTTCGATAACGCGATGGCCGAGTCATTCTGGTCAACGCTTAAAACCGAGTTCTACGACCGTAAACGCTGGGCGACCCGTGATGCCGCACGCAAGGCCGTTGCCTACTGGATTGAAGTCGTCTACAACCGCCGGCGCCGACACTCCGCACTCGGGATGGCAAGCCCCGTCGACTTCGAGAACCACATTGGTCTAACCACCAGCAGAAAAGAAATAGCTGCCTAACCACTAGGTAGCTCCACTACGTGTCCACGATTTGCGGGCAACCCCACTAAGTTATCTTTTCCCACACGGTACGCGGCTGCACAGCTTTCCGCCTGTAGTAGGAAACGGGTCTACGGGCTTAGTGTGGGAGTATTGCGAAACCCCCGCGCGCGCATTAGCCTAAAATACGACAGCACAGTTCACCTTTGAATTGCGGCTGCACAATAAAAAGGGCCCCAACCGACTGGTACTCGGTTGAGACCCTCGGGCCTAAAGACCCACGTGAAGCATCACCGCAATGAGCTTCACTGTTACGGTCGCAAGTGTTATGACCTTGATTGCCACATCGAGCCGCTTAAGCTTCGTGGCGTCAAGGTCTTTTCTTTTGCGACCGGGTGTATCCAATGAGTGCTTACCCATTGTCTACCTCCCCTTGCGTCGTAGGGTTGTCCACTCGCCTGAAAAAGGGCGCGCGGGACAGCCCACGTCACGCGCGGGCCACACCGCGCACCGACGAGGAAGTCACGCCCACACCCCACCACAGGTGGCGGGGCGTGATTGTGAACCAGCACTAACGCTAGCAGCCACCCCTGACGAGACCTAGAAGCATGATTCCACCCCTCCCTTGTAGAAGCTGCCCATAAGGGGACACTTCACTTATCGGTTGGTGTGGCGGGGGAAGACGCGCGCCCTTCGTCTAGCAAGTCGTCTGGGCGCACAGGGTTCTGCCCGTTGGTAAATCCGGCCAGTTCGGTGAGCAGCAGGAGCAACTCACTGATGGTGAATGGCTTCTTCGCAAAAACCAAGATTGTGTCGTCACCGGCAATAGAACCCAGGATTTCTGGCTGCCCCGACAGGTCAATGACGGAAGCGAGGTACTGAGCGCCCCCCGGTGGGGTACGGATAAAGACACCGGCATCGGTCTCCACCATCGACACAGCAATAGTCTTCAAGAGACGCCGCAGCCGGCCCCGCAGCCCCGGGTCGGCTGACAACCCAGCTGGGTGGACATCATCGACCACGTAATACGCGGGCCCCTCGAGTGGACGCATCTTTTTCGCGCCTAATTCGTTGAGGTCACGCGACAGCGTCGCCTGGGTGACCGAGATGCCCTCCTTCTCCAACAAAGACATGAGCTGATTCTGACTGTTGACGCGCTTACGGTTGAGGATCGCCGTGATGCGGTAGTGCCGGATTGGGCGTGTGATGTCTTCGTTCATCGGCGTCCGATCTCCTACATATGATCCGGCGCGCTCACGCCGCACAGGTGCAACCCCTTAGACAGAGTCAGCCACGCGGCCTCAACTAGACCGAGACGCGCTTTGTGGATCGGCTGTTCTTCCCCGCCCGCCTTGGGCAAGATCGGGTTGTGGGCATAGAAGCGGTGGATCACACCAGCTAGTTCCTCACAGTAACGAGCTACGCGGTGCGGCTCTCGTAACGCCGCGGCAGCCTTGTTCACCTTCGGAAACTCGGCGATGGTGCGGATCAACTCGCCATCAAGCTCAGTGCTAAGCAGGGAGTAGTCCGCCCCCTCGAAGCTCACACCGAGTCTGGCGGCCTTCTCCTTAAGAGAGTTCAGGCGCGTGTACGCATACTGGACATAATAGATCGGGTTACCATTTGACTTGGATGCCCATACCGCGATGTCAATGTCCAGCGTGGTATCGGTGGACGAGCGGACAAGAGCGTAGCGCGCTCCGTCGACACCGACGGCATCAACGAGATCGTCGAGGGTAATTACAGTGCCCGCACGCTTAGACATGCGCACAGCCTGACCATCTTTAAGCAGATTGACCATCTGGCCAATGAGCACTTCGATGGTGTCAGGGTCATAACCTAACGCACCGGCGGCGGCCTTCAGGCGAGAAACGTAGCCGTGGTGATCCGCACCCAGCATGTAAATGCACAGATCGTGGCCACGGCCAATCTTGTCTTCAATGTAGGCGATATCCCCGGCGATGTAGGCGGCATTACCATCAGACTTAATCACTACACGATCGCGATCGTCCCCGAAATCGGTGGACTTCAGCCACCAGGCACCGTCCTGCTCGTAGAAGTAGCCATTCTGTTTCAACTTTTCAATAGAGCGTTCCACCGCCCCGGACTCGAACAACGAGTTCTCGTGGAAATAGACATCGAAGTCTGTACCAAAATCGTGTAACGACTTCTTGATGTGTTCGAACATCATATCTACACCGTGAGAACGGAAGAACTCCTGCGCGTCGCTCTTCCCCAGAGCATTCGGATAGTGTGCGAGAATCTCACCAGCGATGTCGTTTATGTACTCACCTCCGTAACCATCCTCCGGGGTGGGCTCACCTTTTGCGGCAGCGAGTAGTGAACGGGCGAAACGATCGATCTGCTCACCGTGATCATTGAAGTAGTACTCACGGGTGACTTCAGCGCCGTTAGCCTCTAAGACACGTCCGAGGGAGTCGCCCACTGCGGCCCAGCGGGTGCCACCAATGTGAATCGGGCCAGTCGGGTTTGCAGAGACGAACTCAAGATTGACCGTAATACCAGAATAGGTGTCACTATCGCCGTAAGAGTCACCGGAAACGATGACATCGCTGATCAAACTACCCTGCGCCGCAGAAGACAAACGTATGTTGATGAACCCCGGACCGGCGACTGAGGCTTCGGCGATCTCCGGGTGATGGTTGAGGGAGTCCGCCAGCCACTGCGCGAGATCGCGGGGAGCTACACCAGTGCGCTTCCCAAGCTGCAGGGCAAGGTTGGTGGCGTAATCCCCGTGGTCTGGATTTTTCGGACGTTCGATAACGGGTTCCGCCGGAATGAGCAGATTATCCAAGTTATGCTGCGTAAAGACATCTTGCGCGCTCGAATAAACGAAACTGCTCAACTGGTTAGGGGTCATGCCGTCATGCTAGCATCCGCCCTTCCGCATTTAAGTGAGGGAACTTAATATTTTACGTAGCCTAGCTTCGGGTAGTCGCGGAAGCACCTCCCTTCACCTACCCCAAGAGGCTCGCCAAGCCGCGAAGGGGTTGCACCTTATGCAAACAGTCGCGGAGCATCCCCTTCACCCCCACACGCGGGTAGAAGAGATTGCCGACAGGGCGAGCTGTGAACTATCGCACCTTAGTTGCCCAATGATTGGATAACTTCAATAAAATGCAATCCCCCAAGCCGACAGTCATGGTCGGCGCGGACTATTGAGACCAAAAATATACACTCACTTTCATACTTCGGTGAATATTTACGGTTGCATTTACTCATTGCTGCGAAAACTGTAGCTAGAGAGATATCCAAGAACAACAGCGGTGCGAGACTCACTCAGTGCATGTAGCATTCGTGATGTCAGAAAATTTAACTTGCACCGAACGCATAAAAGCGTGATGGCCGATGTATGGATCCGTGGAGCGGGCGATGCAAGTGGCAAGCCTTCTTGGAAAGGATTCCCATGCCATCATCCAAAGTGGATGCCCCGAGTACCGGAGGCGCCTCACCCGGTGCTGCCGGGGACACTGGTCCCGACAGCGGCAAGCTCTCCCTGCTCGCCCTGATCGGCCTCGTTGTAGGGTCCATGATTGGCGGTGGCGTCTTTTCGCTACCACAAAACATTGCGGCCTCTGCCGCCGCTGGCCCGATCATCATCGGCTGGATCATCACCGGCATCGGCATGATCTGTCTCGCCTTCGTCTACCAGTTTCTTGCTAACCGCAAACCTGAGCTCGACAACGGCGTATACGCCTACGCCCGAGCCGGTTTTGGCGATTACATGGGATTCAACTCAGCGTGGGGTTACTGGCTATCCGCCTTGATCGGCAACGTCGGTTACCTCGTGCTGCTGATGTCGACCATTGGCAAATTTCTCCCCATTTTCGAGGGTGGAAACACTCTGCCCGCCATCATCGTCGCTTCGGTTCTGCTGTGGCTGAACCACTTGCTTATCATCAAAGGTATACAGACCGCGACGCTGATCAATACCATTACCACTATCGCCAAGATCGTCCCGATCTTCGCCTTCATCGCCATCGCCGCTTTTGGGTTCCACTACGACCTGTTCGTCTTCGACTTCTGGGGAGAGCAGTCCGGCCTGGGTAGCATCGTCGACCAAACGAGGAACATGATGCTCGTCACGGTATGGGTCTTCATCGGCATCGAGGGTGCCTCCATTTACTCCAAGCGCGCCCGTAATCGCAAGGACGTCGGTACCGCCACAATCGTTGGCTTCATATTCGTCCTCGCCGTGCTTGTCCTAGTCAATTTGCTGTCGCTCGGCATCATGCAGCGCGCAGAAATCGCAGAACTTCCCGATGCCTCCATGGGTGACGTACTCGCCGAGATCGTCGGCCCCTGGGGTGTCTGGTTCGTCAGCATTGCCGTAATCATCTCGGTACTCGGCGCTCTGCTCGCCTGGATTCTACTCTGCGGTGAGACAATGCAAATCCCAGGAACCGACGGGACGATGCCATCCTTTTTCGGCCGGCTCAACGAGAACGATGCCCCCGCGAACGCCCTGTTAGTTACCAACATCGTGACCCAGGTTGTCTTGCTGGCAACAATGCTGTCCTCAAATGTGTACTACGTGATGGCCACTTTCTCGGCAGCACTGATCCTGGTTCCTTACCTCCTGTCGGCGCTCTACGCCCTTCTCGTCACCAGCCGGGGTGAGACTTACACCGGTGACATGGCGCGGGGCCGCGCCAAGGACCTGACGGTCTCGATCATCGCCACGCTCTACGGTTTCTGGCTCATCTACGCGGCAGGTCTTGGCAATTTGGCACTGGCAACCCTGCTCTATTTGCCCGGCATCATTGTCTACATCTGGGCGAAGAAAGAAAACGGCCAACGCCCGTACCTCAAACCCTTCGAGTACATTATCCTGGCAGTCCTCGTTCTTGGAGCCGCCTACGCAGTCTATGGCCTATCAAACGGCGCCATCTCCCTGCTCTAACCCACTCTTACCGCGCGGAACCTGAACGAAACCCGAACCACCCCGCACGGTCCACATTTGAAAGGAATAACAATGTCTGAAAAGTTCTCCGTTGGTGCCTGGTCTGAGGTTGGCAAGCTGCGCACCGTCATGGTGTGCGAACCGGGCCTCGCCCACGAGAGGCTCACGCCAACTAACTCGGCTTCCCTGTTGTTCGACGACGTCCTCTGGGTGGAGAAGGCCCGCGAAGACCACCGCAACTTCCAGCAGCAGATGCGCGACCGCGGCGTAAACGTCCTCGAACTTCATAAGCTTCTCGAGGAAACCGTGGCCGTACCCGAGGCTCGCGAGTGGATCCTCGAGCGCAAGATGTCCGCCAACCTAGTCGGCGCAGGTGTCGACGGAGAGCTGCGCGCTTGGTTGTCCGAGATGGACAGCATCCAGCTGGCCAAGTTTCTCATCGGTGGTATCGCTTTCCAAGACATCCCGTCCGATTTCGATGGCGCGGTCACCTCGGCGCTTGCGAAAGCCCACAGTGGCTCCCAGTTCCTCACCAACCCGCTACCCAACACGCAGTTCACCCGCGACACATCCGCCTGGATCTTCGGCGGCGTCACTTTGAACCCGATGTTCTGGCCCGCTCGCCAACAGGAAACTATGTTGGAAGAGGCTATTTACCGTTTCCACCCAGACTTCGCTGTGGCCGATTTCGAAATTTGGTACGGAGGTTCCGACAAAGCTCACGGCCTGGCCACCCTCGAGGGCGGCGACATCATGCCTGTCGGTAACGGCACTGTCCTAGTCGGCATGGGCGAGCGTTCCTCGTGGCAGGCTATCTCCCAGCTGTCGAAGAACCTATTCGAGAAGGGCGCAGCTGAGCGTGTTCTCGTCGCCGGCATGGCACCGAATCGCGCATCCATGCACCTCGACACTGTATTCAGCTTCCTTGACATGGACAAGATCACCGTATTCAAAGACGTGGTGGACACCATTCAACCGATCACCGTCCGGCCGGGTGATAGTGGCGAGCTCGATGTCACCGCCGAGTCCGATCACTGGAACGACGTCGTTGCCAAGGCCCTTAACCTCAAAGAACTGAAGGTTATCCCGACGGGTGGCAACTCTTATGCCACCGAGCGCGAGCAGTGGGATGACGCGAATAACGTCGTCGCCCTCGAGCCGGGTGTGGTCATTGGCTACGATCGCAACCTCCACACCAACAAACTCTTGCGCGATGCTGGTGTCGAGGTCATCGAGATCGGCTCTTCCGAACTCGGGCGAGGCCGCGGTGGTGGTCACTGCATGACCTGCCCAATCCTGCGTGACCCGGTCGAATACTAAAAGACCGTCCCAAGGATCTACTTTTTCTGTCTACGGACAGGGTTACGGTGGGATGCGGGATCGCTTCACGGAACCTCGGGCGCGGGTATGGCGTCCGAGGTTGGCGGTAGAGGCGATAGAAATCAGAGGGCAAGGAAGGCGAAGCCTTTCGCGCCAGCGCCACCCCGGCACCATGTGTAAACAAGTTTTACAAAAGGGCGGGAGACCACACGCGAAAACTGCCCTGTGCTTCTGACGCCATTATGTAAACATCGTTTACGGACTACCGCGAAAGTCACGTCAGGCAAGGAGTGAAGTCATGGCTACGCGTAAACAGAAACACTGGGTGGGACGCGGGCCGGTGATCTCCGTTCGCGTTGAACCCGAGTTAGCCGAACGCCTCGACGCACTCGCCGCACGCACTAGGCGAAGCCGAGGCACCTATCTCCGCATGGCGCTATGGGCCGCACTTCCACATCTCGAAACGATTCACTGGGAACAAGTCGCTGCCAACTACGAGCGTCTCGCTATCAAAGATGCGTTCGAGGAAATCACGCTCGGTTTTATGGAGCAGGCGCTCCAAGAAGATCGAGAGCGCGACAACAAGGACTAGTCGGCCAACGCCCGGTAGATCGTCGAGCGGTGCACACCTAACCGTCGCGCGATTTCTGTCACGGCAACACCCTCGCTTTTAAGTTGCCGCGCTTGGTCAATCTGCGAGCGGCTCAGGGAGGGTTTCCGCCCCTTGTAAACGCCGCGCTTTTTCGCCGCGGCGATCCCCTCCGCCTGGCGCTCACGAATAATGGCCCGCTCGAATTCAGCCAGCGAGCCAAGGATGCCAAGCATCAGATCAGAGCGCGGATCACTCCCTGCCCCAAACACCAGCGACTCTTTAACAAACCGCACCTGTGCGCTTTTATCGACAACCGCATCAACAATGCGACGCAGATCCACCATCGACCGGGCAAGCCGGTCGATACTTGCCACAACGAGAACATCACCCGCCCGGAGATAGTCCAGGCAAGCATCAAGTCCCGGACGATCAGCGTGACCTGCCGCCGATACCTTGTCCGTGAATTCTTTATCCGGTGTGCCTACTTCCCGGTAGATTTCCTCGGCCTGACGGTCGAGGCGTTGCCCCTGGCTAGAAACACGCATATAGGAAACAGTGACCGAAGACTGTGGTGCCTCCCTGCTCGGTTCGGTAAACGCAGGCGTCGCTTCGGAACTAGCGCGCGCCGCTGCTTTCTCTTCCTGCTCGACAAGTTTCGATGGGCGCTTTCCCCACGACTTACCGGCGTCCCAAAGCAGGTTGCGGGTTTCTACATCTTCTTCTCTTCCCCAACCGCCAGTCTCCGGGAAGCGCTGCTCGCCCTCGAAGAATCGGACTACCGACTTTCGCCTGTAGGCGCGAACAACCTTAACCATCGCAGACGGCTCCCCCATCAGATCAAGGTACGTCGCACACTTGGACTTTCCCTGCCTGCGGTAGGCCTCGCCACCATCCTCGATTACCCGATCACGCGGCACTTTCGTCTCGACATATTTAGTGTCGCCAGGCATGTAGTACGACTCACGGATACGAGCCTGCTTCGAGCCGAGCCGCACAATCTCCACAATCTGCTTCGGCCGACCACTGACCTCAAGCAAAGTCCCTAGCCGCTGAGACAAAACCCTTATGCCACTCTCTCTGCCCCCTTAAATGATTTAAGAGGGCAGCTTCAACCTGACCATGCTGAGGCTATCGCTAAGAAAATCTTTGATGTTGCGACCGGCTATTTGGTAGCAGTGTCGTGACTATCTGGTAGCGCTTTAGTGAGTATCTGGTAGCAGCTCAGGGCGCTCGGGATGATACTTCCGGTAGTCGCACCATCCGGGTGCGGCGTGTACTGGAAGGAGTCCGCTGATGACGGATTACCGTGCGGTGATGGCGCTGCTTTTAGGGAAGCGTTCTTACCGCCAGATTGAAGACCAGCTCGGGTGCTCGCACCGCGCGATTTCCCGAGCGAACCAAGCGCTGCGAAGCCTTGGCCTGACCACTGCCCAGCAGGTCGCGGCGTTGACGAATGACGAGCTGGATGAGATATTCGTTGATAAACGCACCAGCGGGCAAGGCGAATTCGTCCCGATTGACTTTGACGCGGTCGTTAAAGCACGCACAGGGCGTGCGAAGCAGACACTGCAAGTATTGTGGGCTCGCTACACTACCACCCCCGCCCAGCCGGGCCAGCGGCACTACAGCTACGACCGGTTCCGCCAGCTGGTTGCCTCCCATGTCGATGCGGCCGGGCTGACCGCCCGGATCACTCACGCACCAGGGCATACGATGCAGGTGGATTGGGCAGGGACCAGAATGCGCCTGTACGACCCTTCCGGCACACCGGGTGAGAAAGTCAGCATTTTCGTCGCCTCGCTGCCGTATTCAGGGATGCTGTTTGCCTGTGCGTGTGTTGACCAGCGGCAGCAGTCCTGGCTTGATGCCCACCGCCAAGCGTTTGACTACTTCGGCGGGGTCTGCCAGGTTGTTGTACCCGATAACGCATCGACGGCGTCGAACGCGATCAGCACTGCCGATAGGAATCGGAAGGTCAACGACACCTACCAGCAGTTCTTGGAGCACTACAACACAGCAGCACTTCCCACTCGTGCGCGTCGGCCGAAGGATAAAGCGAATGTGGAAGCTGCGGTAAAGATCGTCACGCACAAAGTCATCCACGCGCTCGATGGCCACCAGTGTGTTGACTTAGACGAGCTCAACGGAAAGATTGTGGGCTTAGTCGACGCGATCAATACCTCCGTGCCGTTTCGCAGTCAGCAGTCAAGCCGCAGGGATCTCTTTGAAGAACACGAGCAACATCTCCTTGCTCTAAAAGTAGTCGCTTGTCCACAGTCCACGGGTGGAGTCCATTCCAGATGGAATGTGCTCATAGTCAGTGACATAGGCCCCACGCTTTTGCGAAACCCGGTGGGTTGCCACGGTTGTTCCCTGGTCAAAGACGGTCAAGACTTGCCCGGTGATGCGTACATCGACAGTGCGGCCAACAAGCTGGTGTGGGACGGAGTAGCGCACGGTTGAAACCGTGATATGGAAATCTGGGGCCACTTTCGCGCGCTTCCACTCGGTGTGTTGCCACGGGGTTGTCGGCAGGTCAGGACCGTGAAGCCAGCGAAACCGGCCCGGCAACACGCAAGGTCATCGAAGAACTCATCGCGGCGAAAGCCATCCCGGCCCAGGCATACCAGTCCTGCAGAAACGTTCTGTCAATGGGCAAACACGGCAACAAACCAATCCTGGAAGAGGCATGCCAGCGCCTGACCGCCAACGACGACAGCCGACGGGCGGTGTCCTATACCGCGGTCAAAAACATGATGGCCGTCGTACGCAAAGAACACGCCACACGGCCCCGCGGTCTAGACCAGCTCCCGCGCAGCACCACAACCAACCAGCCCACCGGCACAGCACCCTCCGACCGGGATACCACCGGCGCGTTTCTCGGCGGTGCAGAACAGTTCAGCATGGACAACCTCATTCAGAAAGGAAACTAAAGCCCATGTCATCACCAACCCCGCCAACAGATCGCTTCCTTGATGAATCCGTCCTGGCCGACTTCACCGCGCTGCGGATGACTGCCTTCGGCAGAAGCGTCATCGACATCGCCAACGACCCCACATTCGACGCATGGACGTTTTCCCAAAAAGTGCTTTACGCACTCGATAAAGAAGTCGCGGCCAGGCGTGAACGACGCATCAACAAACTGCTGAAAGCATCCCGATCGCCAAACCTTGATGCTTGCCTTGAAAACGTGGTCTGCACACCTGACCGCAACATCAACCCCGAGCAAGTCAGCAGACTCGCTCACGGACAATGGTGCCACCTGGGCCAAAACATTGTCATCCTGGGCAAATCCTCAGTCGGCAAAACTTACCTCGCCCAAGCACTGATCACAGCAGCATGCCGCAACGACTACTCCGCACGGTTCTACCGCACCGACATGCTCGCCGCCGAACTAGCAGTCCTACAACCCGATGACCCCATACGGCTGAAGTTCATCCAACACCTCCACGACGTCGACGTCCTGGTCCTAGATGACTTCCTCACCACACCCATTAATGCCGCAACCGCGCACCAAATTCTCAACATCCTCGCCGGGCGTGAAGGCAAAGTGTCAACAATTGTGACCTCACAATTCACCCCGCAGGAGTGGTACAAGTCCATCCCCGACACCGTGATCTCCGAGTCAATCCTCAACCGACTCGTCTCCGGCGCCGAGATCATCACACTCGAAGGACCAAACATGAGACTGACCACCCACGCATAACCACCAACAACGCCTGAGTGAGACACCGCTACCGGATACTCACTCAGGCGCTACCAGATACTCACCACACCGCTACCATTTCAATCTTCTGAACACTTTGACTCCGTGGCTGACGAGCTGAACGAAAACTACCCAGGTGGTTGTAAGCACGCAGAGGAGGAACTAAAAGCCTGGCTTATGCAGAGTAATTAGTTCACATTGCACGGTCTAGGAGAGCAGAGGAAGTCATGTTAAAAGCATATAAGCTGCCCTGCTCCCTCAAGGTTTTCTTCAAGTGAGGTTTTATATAACTGCCTAGCGGCAGGGGAACCGTATATTGCTTACGGCATTCACACCCTAAGGCTGTATCAGACCAGCTTTCTTTAGGGCAGAAATATGCCGAGCTACAGTGCTTCGTTCGCATCCAATTTCCTCGGCTATTTGCCGTGCGGTCGGGGCACTTCCGGTATCAAAAAGAGTCTGAGCATAGATAGACAAAACGCGTCCACGAGTGCTTTGGCCTTGAACAGACCGGCGCTTATTTGCTGCTGCTAAAGCTTCTCGTTGTTCTTGCGCATATTTACCCTCAGGGTCTGTTTTCCAGCGCTCTGCTGATTTCTTGCCGCCCCTACGCCCCATGGTGGCTAGTGCTTTACGCTCACTACTGGTGGCTTTACCGGGTGCGCTAGAGCAGCTGTAGGCCTCGCTCTTGGACTGGGTGACATACCCGCGCACACGCCTAGCCATGGTTTGACGGTCGCGCATCGGCGGCATCTCGTTGTCGCGGCCTGCACCGCCGTGTGTGTGCGCGACGTTGTAGGCATGCTCATAGGCGTCGATGATTGCTGCGTCTGTCAGGCGTTGGCCTTGCTGGCGCAAACGGTGTCCCGTCTTAAGCGCATGCCTAAAGGCTGTTTCGTCGCGTGCTGCGGTGCCTTGGGCAATCCAGAGCACACGCACACCGTCGATAAGTTCCGGGTCGTACTGGTCGAGTCCACCGGCGATTTCCGCGTCTACGTCCTGGGCAAGCGCTTTGAACGCCTGGGCTTCCTCGCGGCGGGTCTTGACCGCGTTAATGAGTTCTCGGCCAGAGCTAAACTGCTGACGTGGGGCGGGGTTGAACTGGTCTTGTCCTGCCATATCCCTCACCTGCTTTATCAAGTCTCCAAGACGCATCACCCGGTTGTGCTGCCTATACCAACGATAAGCGGTAGGGGCCTTGCCTGTGTAGAACGGGTTTCGGCTAAAGCGATGGGCAAAGTGCGGGTCATGGTCTAAAAGCTCACCCAGTACGCGCGTAGTCGCAGCCAGCAACTTCATCTGCGCAGATTTGCCCTCATGGTCGGCGTATACGGGGTCAATCAGCCAAATGAACTGGGCTTTGCCGTTAGTTGGGTTAATACCCACCCAGGCCGGCCCGACGCTATGAGTAATCAATGAGCGCACCACGTCGCGAACGTACGGGTTTAAGTCTGCGGGGTCACCGCCTGCGGTACCTACTTGATCAACGTCTACGACTAGGACGGCAGCGTACTGCTTGGTGGTGAGCATGGCGTACTCGCACCGTCCTAAAGCATCAGTCTCGAAGCGATACATACGCGGCGAGTTCGTACCGTCAGCGTTGCGTCGATAGGCCTTTTTAAAGTCTCGTGTGACTGAACCGTGAAGTACATCGCGGCCTAGATGCTCGCGTAAAAGGTCGCGGTCACTGGCAGATGCTGGGGTGTTATCCAGCCCGCCGCGGTCTGGCTCGACACGGGTCGGTGTTTTAATATGCGCGTTCTGCGCGTAAGCCTGTAAACTCATGGCTGTGCTTTCTCCCAGAGATGTGCTGGGTGATAAGCGAAAGTCATCGGGTTGCCGCCCGGTGGCTTTCTTCGTTTTTCACTGTCTTTCACCGACTCTAAATGACACCGGTGTTATTTACTAGCCATGACACGCGAAAAATATACCTTTTACCTGCGGTTACGTATGGCTAGACATATGGCAAGACATACGTAACCGCGTTTCAGCTGCACAGGGCTGTCTGCGCATATTTACCAATACGCGGACTTTTCCCAGTTCAGACTGCGCTGATTTACCCTCACGCGTGCGCAAATTTACGCATACGGTGGCGAATTATCCAGAGCAACAGGGATACATCAATACAGGAATACAGGTGCCATAAACCTGTATTCCTGTATTGCTGTAAACCTTTATTTATTGTTGTGGACGTATTCTTCGAGGTAGGTGCTGACAATCTCGCGGATGGTCACACCTTTTTGGGCGGCGATGACTTTGAGTTCTGCGTGAAGGTCGCGGTCGATTTCAATGGTCATCTTCTTGACGTAGTCGCGGCCTGTGGGTTGGTGGAATGCGCTTCGCACTGTTTTCTTCTCTACCGCTGGGGTTAGCTTCGCGGTTTTCTTTGTCGAGGTTCGCGGGCCTTGCTGCGCCCTGGCGCGTTCTTTGCTGGTGCTCATTTCATCATCTCCATGAGTTCGTCGGCGACGTGGTCGTAGCCGTGCATGTCGGGGCCTGGGCAGTATCCGAACGCTAGGTGCATATCTTCGCGTAGCGGGATTTCGGTTTTAAAGTGCGGCATGTGTTCTTCATCGAGCGCTTCTCGTGCCGCGTCAAGGGCGCTGGTGCCTTTCCTGGCGAACGTCAGTAAGACTGCATGTGGTGTTCCGTTGACTGCGTCGCGCAGCTCCCATACTCGGGAGAGGTCGGCTGCAGCAGAACGGGTCGGAAGAATGATGAAGTCGCTGACTGCGATTGCTGATTCGATAGCGTTCTCGTCTCCTGGCGGCACGTCGATGAACATGAACTCATCGTCTCCGACGAGCGCTGCTTGCCTATCGACGCGCTTGGGGATGGAGAGTTCTACCTCAAACGGCAAGGGGTTTCCTCCATCCTCTGCGCGCTCAGACCATTCCAGTGCCGAGCCCTGCCGGTCTAGGTCTGTCACGGTCACGGTCTTTCCTCGGTGGGCGAAAACCGTGGCAAGAAACATCGTTGTGGTGGTCTTGCCAACGCCACCTTTGGCGTTAATGGCGGTAATGATCATGGCTTCTCCTAGGTGGATAAATCATTGCCCCTACCACTTTACAGGTTTAAGTAAATACTGCTTTACAGGTTTACAGTAATACATTTTTACAGGTATCTGTAGAGGTAAAATCGCAGGAAGATAGCGCTTTTAGTTTTCTTTATCGTCAGACTCGGCAGAAAGTCCAGCAAGCATGATTCGGTAAAACTCGTTTTCAATGCTCTTTTCTTCGAAGTCCGCAGCGACGTGTTCCCAGTGGTATTCCTCCAATTGGGGCAGCATCGCTGTTACTGCCATCTTGAGGTAGAAACCACGACTGCGTCCGGTGCGAGCACACAGTGTGTCTAGGCGTTCAATGATGTCCTCTGGCATACGTACAGATACCACGCGCCCGGAGGGGTGGGGTCCTTGAACCATTGACGTAAGTCCTTCCCCTGCCTATCGTAAACATTGTTTACCATATGTCCGGAGTCCACAAGGGCGAGCGAAATTTTCTACAGTTCCGGGCTGTCGTTCTCCGGGGTGTCATCGAGCCAGTTGTCTTGGTCGTTGTCGTAGTCGCTATCTGCGGCGGCTTGCTGGCGGATACGGGCCACCATTGCTTCATCTGCCGTGGAACTAATACCGAGTGAGTCGAGGAAGTCCAGGGAGTTCTGTAGCCCCTGCTCGTCGCTGCGTTGGGAGCGCAGTTCGTCTAGCTCGGTCTCAAGCTGGCGAATCGGAACAGTAAAGCTGTCACGATAATCCACGGCCTGGTCATAGGATGCAGCTACCTTGTCGCGCACGTTGATTGCTTCGTCTAGGAGGTCCTGGTCATTGTTGCCGTGGCGTAGCCTGCCGAAAAAGCCCCTCGAGTTCTTCGTGTCCTCGAACTCGCGCACTACAGCATCTTGCTTGGAATACTGCTGTCCGAGCTGTTTAACCTGCTGGTTAGCCTGGTCGTACTCACCGCGCAGTGTCTCAAGCTGATTGTTTACCCGTTCTATCTCGGCGTCGATACTCTCCACGGCGTCATTGGACGGTGTAGCGCTGTGCTCGTTGCTTGATTCCGGTTCGGGCACCTCGTCGGCGTTGTTGGCCTGGGCGCGGGCATGGAAGTCAGCAAAGCGCGCTTCACGTTTAGCGGCAAAGCTGCGCATGTACTCGCCCATTTCGGTGCCGACAAACGGGTTATCGGTGTCCGTTTGGGAAGGCTGGTTGACGAGTTTGGTCAGCTCCCAGTCCTGCTTGGCTTGCCCAAACAGTGCCTGGGGTGTCTTATCTCCTTGCTCGCGCATTCCTGCGGACACCAGCAGGTCGCGGGCGTATTCGGCAGACTCACGCCGTGCGACCTGATTGACCTGGCCGTGGCCGGTCTCGGTGTCCCCTGGCTGGGTCTCGGCGATATAGAGGAAGTTGCCCTCACGCCCACGAGTCATCGGCACATAGACACTGGCCTTGTCCAGGTTGTCAACCCCTGCCACCACACGGGCGACATCGACGGTCGCGCCTTGGGAACTATGACCAGTAGCGGCGTAGCCCAGTTGGGTGTGTTTATCGAGGTAGTCGCGGTTTAGTGTCACAGTGGCTAAATCATCATCACACCGTCGGGCTGTAATGGAACCGTCTTTCCCGATGGAATCAACGACCCAGCGTTGACCATTGCGGACGACATCGCCGTTGCTGGTCACCAACTTTGCATCGTTGCGACGAGTCAGGATGACATCACCGACACCGGCTTTCAGTCCATCAGACAAGCCCACCGACCGCGCGCGTTAGGAAACGTGTGGGGTCGTTTTCAGGATTAAAATCCGTCTGAACTCTTAGGTGGAAATTTAGTGGCTTAGGTCATAGTGTGACTAATGTGAATACCGTGGTTACGGCTCGTCGGCTCCGTCGTGAACTTCGTTCACGACGGCACAAACCCCCTCACGTACTACGCACAAGAACGCGATAGGCAACGCGGTGCTTATGGTCCTGGAGAAGAAGACATGCCCATATAACCTCATTGCGTCACTCGCTGAAATCAATGAGGGTATTAACACCTCTGTGACCTGGGGGTTTAAGCCAATGGATCATATGATCCATTGAAATTGGAGTAAAACCACTCCAATGCTGCATTGAAACCCCCAGGTCACTATATGTTTTCGCCTAGAAAAATACGGATGTAGCTGCAAGCAGCAAAATCAGCAAAAAGAGCATAAGGAGTTGTGGTGTCACCCCCTCCGAGGAGGGGGTGACAGTCGGCATAGCCGACACAACTGACAGCGGTGACCCGCTGTCACTAATCCGCCCACCTGAAGGTGGTCGGATTAGTCTTATGCTCTTCGCCACGAGACGTAAAAGCGGCCCTGATGGGCCGCGTGTAAAAGTTCACGTGGCAAACCCCTCACCGTGGCACCAGTCCTTCGGCTCCTGGTGCTCGTAACCGTGAACGTAACGGGTTTTTAACACCGTTACGTTCACACCCGGAGGGGTCCGGGGAGGGGCGTAGCGCCCTCCCTGGCAAGCCGGCCGCAACGCGGCCGCCCCGGAGTCGTCAGACGCAGGGGTTTGCTTGCCGCACATGTGTAAGGGAGAGAAAAGCCGCCTTAATCGAGCAGAATCATACGGGTGGAGTTGTAATCGATTTCGTCTGTTTCGTCGGTGCTTATCCGCGTGTCATCGGCCGGAGGAACGGTAAGCACTGGGCGGCTTAATTCAACGTCCTGGCAATGTTCATTAACCAAGTTGATTACGTGATCAGTGGCCTGCTCGGTGCTCGCTTCTTCGTAGCGAG